>NZ_VPDZ01000059.1:0-1098 GCF_013417465.1 Acinetobacter sp. YH12251
GACCTCTCACACAAAGTGAACGCTTTAAGGAAGTTTTTCTGGCTGCCCGCCAAGCACGTCGTCCTCTTATTTTTGGTCAGCTTATTATTTTGGTGGTGTATTTGCCGATTTTTGCTTTAAGTGGTGTAGAAGCAAAACTATTTCATCCGATGGCTTTAACCGTTGTTCTCGCACTGGTGGCAGCTATTATTTTATCGATCACCTTTGTGCCCGCTGCAGTTGCTTTATGGGTTAAAGGGGAGATCAAAGAAACGGAAAGCCGTTGGATGATCTGGCTCAAAACCCGATATCAACAGATATTGGATGGAGCCTATCATTACAAAGCGGTGGTTTTAACTTTTGCCATTTGTCTCCTGGTCATTACGGGTCTGCTCAGCACGAAGATTGGCAGTGAGTTTGCACCCCAGCTGAGTGAAGGTGATTTTGCGGTACAGCAATTACGTTCTCCAAGCACAGGCTTGGAAGAGTCTTTACGTATTCAGGAAAATACCGAAAAGCTTTTACTGAAAAACTTTCCCGAAATTAAAGCTATATTTGCCCGTACCGGGACTGCTGAAGTGGCGACAGATGTGATGCCACCGAATATTTCCGATGGTTATATCATGCTGAAACCACGTGAGGAATGGCCAGATTCAAAAGAAAGCCTAGATGCACTTCGAACCCGAATGGAAGCTTATCTTGCGACAATTCCCGGCAATAACAGTGAGTTTTCTCAGCCTATTGAGCTACGTTTTAATGAACTGATTTCAGGTATACGCAGTGATGTGGGGGTGAAGGTTTTTGGTGATGACATGCAGGTTTTGAATACTGAGGCTGCAAAAATCGCGAAAATCATTCAGCAAGTCGCAGGTAGCAGTGCGGTGAAAGTTGAACAAACTTCGGGTCTGCCTTTACTCAATGTAGAGATTGATAAAGCTTTAGCTGCCCAGTATGGCTTGAGTGTGAAATCTATTCAGGATGTGGTGGCTGCAAGTATTGGTGGACAAAGCGTGGGAGAGATTTTAGAAGGCGATCGTCGTTTTGATTTTGTTATCCGTCTTGGAGAGCAAGACCGTAGTGTCGCATCTGTTTCCCAGTTACCTATTCAGCTTCCAAATG